>NZ_CP019729.1 GCF_002005405.1 Jeotgalibaca dankookensis | reverse complement strand
TATAAGTAACGTTTTGTTCTATAATTAGTAATATAATGACAACAATTATTTGTGAATAAATATTAATTAAAAATAATTTAGGTGAGATTAAATAAGATATTAAAGAAAGTTATCTAATCACCATATTATTTAAAAAACTATAATCGGAAGGCACATATTTAAATTCCGTACTTTATTTAGCATAGTTAGAGAAACTTAAACATGAGTAGTTTTAATAATTTTACAACTTACTTTGATTAAGTCCTTTCCAGCTGAAAGTATATTGTCTAATTTATTATTATTTTTATACACCTCTGATATTTAATTATACTAATTCATTTATACAGTAGTAACTTGTATTTTTTGTAGTATAGCTTTTTAAAATAGCAATGATTAGTACAATACTAGCTATTATCACTTTTTAACTTTGGAATTTTAAACTATGTACTAATTACTAGCGTCCAGTAATAATGTCCCAAACTAAAATATCAATTACGTTTTCCAATTTACTGCCCCCCTTATTTCAGCCATAATCTCTTTTCTATTATCAATATATTCTTTT
This sequence comes from Jeotgalibaca dankookensis, assembly GCF_002005405.1. Taxonomy (NCBI): domain Bacteria; kingdom Bacillati; phylum Bacillota; class Bacilli; order Lactobacillales; family Carnobacteriaceae; genus Jeotgalibaca; species Jeotgalibaca dankookensis. Next base: position 19,899 of record NZ_CP019729.1, on the reverse strand, counting down.
ATTAATCTATTAAAACAAATAGTTAACTATAAGTAACAATAAAGGAGATATCTTTATGAAAACTGGTGAAGTAGTTAAACATATTAGACTATCAAAAAAGTTGAAATCAAAAAATGTATATCATAATATTTTAAGCCGCCCAGCAATTTCAAGATTCGAAAATGGCACAAGTGACACAACGACTGAAAAATTTTTTAAAATTTTAGATAATTTAAATATATCTTTAGAAGAGTTCCATTTTATTTATAGTAACTATAGAAGAAATACAAGTCACATTTTTTTAGATGAATACCTTCCTGCTTTTTACTTACAAGATGTTGAAAAATTAAAAGAATTAAAGCTTATTATGAAACGAGAATACAAAAAAACGAGCAAAATAAATCAACTTCATTACTTAGCGTTAAGTGAACTTACTATTAATTATCTCTTGAACCAGCAACCTAGCACAGATAGCCTCAATATTTTAAAAAACTATCTTCTTGAATGTGAAAATTGGACTTACTATGAATTGATGTTATTTACAAACTCTTTAGATTTTTTCCCTAATGACCTAATAATCCTTTTGTATAAGAGAACAAAGCAAAAATTAAAGGAATATAAGTTATTAAATAGATTTAATAACGAGGTTTTTTCATTAATAACAAATATATTAGTTGTTTTTATAGAGAAAAATGACATACAAAAAAGTACCTTCTTTTATAACGAACTAAAAAACGGTCTGTCCGAATCTAAGAGCAAAGTCTATGACAAAATTATGTTAGCTTTTTTCGAAGAACTAATAGCTATTATGAGCTCAAAAAAATATGACAATAACAAAATAGACACAATTATTTCTATCTTTACTGATCTTGATATGCCACTTAAAAAAAGACAGTGTGTATTATTATTTGAAACCGTAAAACAGAATAATATGACAAAGAAACTAAAAATTTAAGTAGAATAAAAATTATTTTTTGAGGGAAATAATAGCTATATAGTCTATTTTTTAGTGATTATTATATAGAATAGATCAAGAAAAGTAGAAGAACCTTTTAAAAACATAGATACTGTCACATATAGCGATGTACAATATAAACAACAAGAAGAAGGTTTTACAGAATATATTCTTATGGAATTAGTTAGAAATGCTATTAACACTAGAGAATAACCAGAGTACTCACAACGAAAAATTTCTGAAAAATCATGTGTTTTACAAAAAACCATTTTACGTTTAAAAATGGCGTAGATCTTCCTAAATTCCAAATAATTTATAGGCTACTTGTTGCCTTAAACATTATAAAAAATAAAAGAAAATTCTAACAAAAAAATAATCTATGAGAATAATAGAAACATTATTTTTATTTGATAATATTGAAAAGTTAGATATATCTTTAATGTTTTTAATATAAAATATTTAAAGATTTAAAAAGACCCTCAATAGGGTATACCCTATTGAGGGCTTTTTCGTTTGCTGATATACTGGGCTTTGTAAGCTATCAGATACATCTATCAAAAGGGGTGCTTAAATGATCTATGGGTATGCACGCGTCAGCACAAAAGACCAAAATCTAGAAACTCAACTTCAACAACTCGAAGCCTTTGGAATAAATGAGGTTATTTCAGAGAAAATATCAGGAATTGTTCCGAAAAAGACCAAACTAGACGCGCTTTTACACGATTTGAAAGAAAATGACACACTAGTCGTCACGAGAATGGATCGCTTGGGCCGAAATACCGTTCAACTGTTGCAATTAGTGGAAGCTTTGCAAGAACGCCAGGTAGACTTAGTGGTATTAAATATGGGAATTGATACGCGGACGCCAACGGGAAAGTTTTTTCTAACCATCATGGCGGGTTTTTCAGAATTAGACCGGACGATGATGAAAGAAAAACAAGCTGCCGGCATTCAATTAGCCAAAAAAAAAGGCCTCTACAAAGGCCGACCTAAAAAATATACCCACACACATGCGGGGATTAAACATGCCTTAGACCTTCGAAAAACAACCTTTAAAACTGTGAAAGAGATCAGTCAGATTACTGGTGTGAGTGAAGCAACACTTTATAGGCGCTTAAAAGAGAATAAAGGAATGCAAGGACTTTAAAAACAAGTTAATGATACTGATTTATAACTTTTAAATTGTGCATTGTGACAAAGAAAAAACTGCCTATAAATAGTAAAAATCCAAGTAGAAGCAATACACTATACGTTGTCAATGGTATCACGTTGAGCGTGGTGCTGATACTTAGTAATAGGATAAATAGAACGATCGTATAATAAAGTATATACGAGCTTTTTGTCGCGGTTATTTCAACCATGTTCCCCTCAGTTACGCTAATTTTATTACTCTTAAAGCCATATTGTGTGACTTGTAAATCGGCATTCTTGTTTTGGATAGAAAGCTCTAATACCTGATAATCTGCAATTTTAGCTACTTTTTCTCCATTTAAGAGTACCGTTATGTTCGAAAAACTGCCTAACCAACCAGTCCGACGTTTTATTGTGACAGACATATTATCATCTCTCTCATAGAATAGAATACGTATCCGATTATTATAAATACAGTTTAATACTAACTATTGAATTATCTACAGCAAATGGTACAAATTTATAGGGTTAGTGATCTGAAGTCTAACGAACTTTTGTACCTCAAGGCCCTGCCAATCAATGCTGCTGTCTTATGGGCACTGATACCTTTAATCGACATTCAAAATTTATGAGAGCTCCATTCTACTGTCCATCTAAATGTGGTCGATCTAGACTTTACTAAAGATAGTCGGGCTATACTTAATTGTAAAGGTAGCCTACCTACTTTTACAACCTGTTAAATTTATTTTTATTACGAATGATTATTATAGTAGCAATGAAAATACTCAGTGAGATAGCGGTTAACAGTGTTATTCCACGCGCAACCGTTAAATCTGCACTTGGTAGTGGCAAGTAATCACTTCCCCCATAGATAATGCGTGATACATCCGCATAGTTGGATATTAAATATGGTTTGAGTTGGTCGCTAACTGCACTGTTTAAAACATTATATTGATTTAGCAACAGCGGTAAAAGTAGTACAAACACATTCAAAATAAGATTTGATGTGAATAAAGATACGAAGAGTCCGACTAATAATAAATAAAGAAGCCAACTAGCTAAGAAAAGGATATTTTGAAATAAGTAAGCAACGGTGGATATAATCACCACCTCCTCACCTGCAAGAATTGCAATCGGGTACGCAGTGTATCCAACTCCATTTTTTATGGCAAGAATTCCCCCAACAATTAGGATAATAGCGCCTATGTTTATAATAATTGATATGCCAAGGGCGGTTACCTTCTGGAAATAAATATGAAAAAGCGAGTAGGGTGCTGCTTGGTATACCTCGCTTGTTTTGGTTCGACTATCCAGCGTTAGAAAATATGCGATATAGACTGCTAGTAATAGCAAAAGAATAATCACAAAGTTCGGTGTTGAAAAAATCATTTCAATATAGTTGATAGCACCCATTTCCCTAGGATCTGACTCCTTTTTTGGGATATGGCTGGCAACTAAAAACTCTAACACACGCACTATTTTAGTTTGTTCTTGGAGTGACGATCTTGAAAAACTTCCATCAGCAATGCTTTGAAGATTTAGCCTTTCTAAGTTCCGCTCATTAATCAGCGCTTCTTTTTGATTGCCTACCTTCAGATTATCAATCATCCCTTTCAAATAGGTATTTCTTTCTTTTATATTTTCAACTGCCTGAGTTGCTGCAGGTTCATCTGCCAAATCAGCAATGGCTTCTTCTCCTATTTCATAATTTTGCTCTAAAAGGGTAAGTTCAATATCACTATTTGGCTGTATGCCAATAATAAATGGAACACTGAATAGTAACAAAATGAGTGAGAAAATAATAATTGTTGTTCGGTCCCGGTAGATTTTTAACCATTCAAATGTCCATAGTTTCATTTGTTTCATCCTTTCGTAGACGCTAGATCCGAATACCAATTAGTTAAATAATTCAAAATAATGCGCCTTGATGGTTTCCAACTGATTCGGAACCGCTCGCATTTTTCCTTGATAGAGGAAATAAAGATTATCTGTCACTTCTAATAAGTCATAAATATTATGCGATGAGAGCAGAATCATTTTCCCTTGCTTTTTCAGTGATAAAAACAACGCATTGATTAGAGTAATGTTTTTGAGGTCCAAAGCATTAAGCGGTTCATCAAAGATAAGAAGTTGCGCATCACTGACGATTGCCGCCGCAATTAATACCTTTTGTCTCATACCTAAAGACATTTTTTTCACTTTTTTGTGTTGAAAGGATTCCATCTGGAGTAATTGAACCACTTCATTTATATCTACGGTACTTTCCCACAATTCTTTAATGACTTCTAAGTTTTCTAAAGCAGAAAAAGATTCTGTTAGTCGCTGCGCATCTTCCATAAAAAAAAGACGGCTATTAAAAACAACACGTTCGTGACTATCATAGCCATCAATGACGATTTGGCCTACATTTTTTTTCAACCGATTTGCGATTAATCGGAAAAGAGTGGTTTTTCCTGTTCCATTTGGCGCAATCACACATGCCAATGTTCCGGATTTCATTGTAAAATTTAAGTCTTGAATAATTTCTTCATGGTCAAATTGAAAAGACAATCCCTCGATTTTAAACATAGGCGTACCTTCTTTTAGTCTCATTATAAGCATAAGAATTTGGTAAAGATAGCATTGTTTTATCGGTGTAGAGTCATAATAAACGGTTCACCAGATTTTGTATATCTCAATTCAAGCATTAAATGTATGCAAAAATAAAAATGGCGTTTTGATTAAATGATTTCTTTTTTAAAAGAAGGATCTCCATTCGGTAAAGAACAAACCTCAGCCAAAGAGGATGATCGGACTTCCCACATAGAATATTTTCAAGGGAATAACTGGAATACTACTGTTTTTTCGCACTAAATTTTCAGTGCGGTTCGTCGCTTTATATCCGTGTTACTTTGTGTTACAATTTGGACAAAGGAGTGAGTGGTATGGCGACAATAACGGTCCGCTTAAACGAAGAAGAACAAGAAGCATTTCAGGCATACGCAACTTTACATGATATTCCTCTCTCTACGCTTTTTAAGCAAACACTTGAGAGACAAATCGAAGATGAGATAGATCTGGCACACATCAAAGCCTATGAAGCGGAACTCAAAGAGGGAACAACGGAAATCCATGATCACGACACAGTCATGAAGATGTTAGGCTTATCGCATGCACTATGAGGTCGTGTATGAAAAAAAGGCCATCAAAAGCTTGTCGAAACTCGATAAAGGGCAACAACGGATGATCATGGGATGGATTACTAAAAACCTAGTCCAGACAGATAACCCCAGACAGCAGGGGAAAGCCCTAAAAGGCGAGTTAAAAGAGTATTGGCGCTATCGTGTTGGCAACTACCGTTTACTCGCTGATATCGATGACGATGCCATCAAAATTATCCTGATTCAAATTGGACACCGGAAGGATATTTACAGCAAATAAAAAGAACCTGGTGCCAGGTTCTTTTTATTTGAATTCTTTTAAGCTAATATGAAGGAGCAATAGGGGTGACAAAAGACCGACAAAAGAGGGGGCAAAAAGGTGGCAAAAACTATACGGCAATTTGCCGATGAATTAGAGGTAACAAAACAAGCCATTCAGTATCAAGTTAAAAAAATTGACAGTAGATATGTAACTAAAAGTGAGGGTGGGGCCTATTTAATCCATAAAAAAGGACAGGCATTAATAAAAATAAACATGGGTTTAGAAGAAAATGCTAGTGACAAAAAATCCGACAAAAGTGACAAACAAACTGACAAAATTTTGTCGGATGATTTGTCGGTAGAAACCCTTGCTATTTTGCAAAAGGAACTGGCTGAAAAGAACGAGCAAATTAATAAATTGCAGGAATTGTTAAAAGAACAACAGAATTTATTGAGCCAGCAACAACAATTAACTCTGCAATCCAACCGCCAGATTGAACACTTGCAACTCGCCTTTACTCCAGAAATAAACGAATCGTCTGAATCAAAAACAGACGCCCCTGCTTCATCTGATCATGATAAAAAGCAGACGAAAGAGTCCGGACAAAAACAGAAAAAAGGTTTTTTTAGTCGTCTTTTTAATCGCTAAAACGGTAAAATAGACGCTTTTAAGGTCCCTTTGACACCTGTTTATCAGGGACAAAATGGGGCTACGTAAAATAAACCTTATAAAAAGTCTGGGACAAAAAATACCCAGATTTTTTTAGCGTTGCCGATTATGGTTTAGCAGCGTCTGAAAGAGCTCCTTTTTAATCACGGCCATGTCTTTTTTTAGCGCGTCGATATCCCCTTCATTGACGTGCTTACTTTGCTGTGCCAGTCGGGCCAGTTGATTGATATTGGTGCCAATTTTATTCACTTCATAAACCAAGGCTCTTAAATGTGTATCGTCATTAACAATGATGTAGTTATTCAACACCAACTCCCGAATAAACTGACTGCGATTAGTAGAACGATACAAGGCAAAGCGATCTTGAAATTGGGCTAACTCATCATCCGATAGATCAAAAAAAAGACGGTTGTCGCGTTTTAACTGCCGATTTAATTTCGTCACCATTTTTTTCTCCTTTCCTTTTTTGAACGTTAACGCCCTGTTGAAAACAGGGAAGGGCAAACAAGATTAAAAAGCACCGTGCTTTTTAATACGTGGGGATTGAGGGAGTCCCCCCTCACAAGTTGACAAATGTATACATTTGTCGGTGCTTGCTAAGTCAAAAAAAAAAAAAAGACCCGCCAGCGAAACTGATTTTTAACCAGTTGATAGGTCTCTTTTTTTTAATTGATACCAATTTAGTTGAAGCATTACGAGCAGATATACGGCTAGATAAATCATGGAAGCAATCATTCGCAACCGAAAAGTTGGAACATAAAAACTAATAAGTGTGAATCCTATAAAGTGAAGTGGAATAGATAAAAAGTTTATTTTATTCGTTTTTTCCCAATTCGTGATATCAATGGTTTCGCCATCTTTGACTTCTAATGGTTTGCTTTTAAAGCCCCATTCAGACACCTGTAACATAGCCGATTCCTTTGGAAGTTCCACTTGGATTTGTTGCCCGGGATATATAGTGGCGACTTTTTTTTTATTTAGCTTGATAGCGAGCGCGTTTCCTCCTATCTCCGTCTGACGAATGATCGTAATCATTATAAACCTCCTCTTTTTTATCTGGTCAACAATGCAATCTCTCTCTTCGAGAAGCGTATCAAAAGAAGGGACAGAAAACAAATACGCTCAATCGCTTTAAAGGGGCTTTTAAGGTGGTTTAAGAGCGTTTATTATACTAACGTGTGTAAATCCATCAAAAAAGGAAATAACGCACTTAAAGCGTATTTATTTCGCTTTAAACAGCTCTTGGGTCTGTAGGGCTTGCCCTGCACGAACGAAGTGAGCCTTCTACAAACTTTCAAAAAGGTCAAACATGCGATTTAAGCGTATGAGTTGATTTAGATACCTGTTCCTTTTTTATTTTAATTCTTACCAACATAACTTTCTCTCTTTGGCTATTAATTATATTTGTTGCTTTTTATATAATCTTTAATAATCTTTAATTAATCTTTAGGGGCTCTATAACGGTTGTTACAGCAATGTTTCTAGCATGTCTTAGGGTACAAAATGTAGGCTCTTAGGGTACAAAATGTAGGCTCTTAGGGTACAAAATGTAGGCTCTTAGGGTACAAAATGTAGGCTCTTAGGGTACAAGAAAAAAAATTGTTTATTTTTGAAGAGGTGGTACTATTAGGGTACAAATATAAAAGGAGTTCTTAAAATGAATGAAGTCACGCGCTACCATAATGAATTAAATACGATTCCTATGAGAGAATGGACAACAGAAGAACAAAATTTCTTTTTCGCAATTATTACCGAAGCACGAGATAAAGGCGAAAAAATGATCCATTTTAAAAAAGAAGATTTGATTGAATTGGCAAATTACACAATGAATGAAAACCGAAGGCTTGAAAATACAATCGTTAGCTTAATAGATAAACTAGAAAATATGAGATACCGTGAGCGTACTAAAAACTCTTATACTAGTATGGCCTTATTTCAATACTTTGAAGCTAATTGGAGCGATAATCTATCTGAATTTACGTTAGATGTGCAAGTATCAAATAGGTTCGCTTATATTGTGAATAAACTTGAAGCGGAGTTTACTCAATTTGAGTTAAGACAATTTACGAATATCCGATCAACCTATGCGAAGGAAATGTTTAAAAAACTTAAACAGTGGCGAACAATTGGGAAAAAAGAATATTCGATTGAAGAGTTTAAAGAAATGCTTCAAATTCCTAAAAGTTACCGCACTCGTGAAATAAGTACACGCGTTTTAGCACCGATAAAGAGAGAATTACCTGAGTATTTCAAAAATTTAAAAATAAAGACCATAAAATCTAGTGCGCGGGGTAATCCAGTTATTGCATATGAATTTCGCTGGGAAAAAGAAAAAATAGGTACGTGGGTCCCAAATAAATACAATCAAAATACTCATAATTATTACTCCAAACGAATCGAAAAGCTTCCAGAATGGGCAACTAACGAATATATTCAAAAAGAAGATACGCTCCTGCCACCTGACCAACAAGCGCTTTATCAGGAACGTCTAAAACGCATACGAGAAAATAAACCGAAATAGAAAAGGGATAAACATGGGAACTATTTCTATCAGGGAGTTGGCAAAAGAGCTGGGTATATCGAAGCAAGCTACTCATAAACGAATGGAACAGCTTCTACCTGAATTTCAACCGGAAATGGTTAACAGTGTTTACGAGTTGACACTTACAATTGCTGACGCAATAAGAGTTTCAAAAAAACAGGCAACCACTGTCAATCAACCTCATGTTTACGAGGTTGAAGCCCTTAATAGGCAAATAAGTGACTTAAAAGAGGATAAAAAACAATTATATCGACAACTAGACCAGTACCAAAAACTCCTGGATCAACAGCAACAACTGACCTTGCAAGCCAATCAACAAATTCGGCGCCTGCAACTCTCTCAGTAGGTAGAATCTCCCAAAGAACAGACCTCTGAAATACCAATCTCGCCACTTAAAGAACCGGAAAAAAATTTTTTAAAATGAATCCTTGAATTGTCATACCCTATTTTATATTTCTTTGTATAGTAATCGTGTACAGTCAGTAGATACAAAAAAGGAATCCTATATGAAGAGATTCCGCATGCACGATTTTATTCAATTTCATGTGTCTTATTAAAAAATAATTAGGAGGAAAACTAATGAATTATGATTCGAATAAAACTGGTATCGATAGTAATGGATTAGGTTTAGCTGTCGCCTTTTTTATATTAGGCGTCTTTTTATGGTTAAATTCTGATTTTCTTCTTTATGAAATTTTGAATATCAATCTTGCAAAAATATTTTTTCTTTTAAGTATTGCATTTCTTGGACAAACTACTAAGAATGAAAAGAAAAAGGATATTTTTTCTGACATTAGTGTAGGTATGTTTTTTATTGGTACATTTGTAGCTTGGGTAGGTTCAACAAATGTAATAAGCAATCAATTTTTTCTAATTGTAAGCAGAGTGTTCTTTTTGGGACTGTTGTTACTGGGGGTTTTTGGAACTATTAGTGGGTTTTCAGAGCATGTAAATAGTTTATATAATAATGTTAGTCCTAATAAAATAGAAAAACATAAAGATAACAGTGAGGTAAAAATAAATAATAGGCAAATCAATAAAAAAGAACTATTTAATTTTTTATTTCAATTGGTCGGAGCAGCCGCCTCTGTAGCGAGTATTTATCAAATTGTATCTACCACTTGAATTTTATAATTCTAATTAGGATATATAAAATATTACTAGAAAGAATTTATATACTTGTGTGTTATAGTATATTTGCCCTGCGCCTCTCAGTAGTAATGCTGGGACGTACAATGGTCTACGGACGGAATGAGGGCTAAAAGTTGACGTAATAGAAGGAGTGATGTTTATGGGAAATTATGTTTCTGACGTTTTAACAATTATTAGTTTCATACTATTTATGCTAATAAAGTTAATGTCAAAATATGAAACAACATGGACATTACTGCTGTTAGGCGTTTCTAGATTGGGTGATCATAGTGAAAACTATACCTTTTAACAACAAAACATTCGTAAAGAAAAAAAAACAAAAATATCCTCGGAATAAATTTTTTTCATATCATAATAAAAACCTTTCTAATAGAAATTTTAATTTTAAAGATTTTAGAAATAGTAATTCTATTCATAGTCATTTTACAAATGCGTCTTTTTATGGAACTTTTTTTAATAAAAGTACTCTCAAATTCTGTGGATTTAATGGAGCAACATTTCAATCTGTAGATTTTGTTAACTGTAATTTCAAAGGAAGTAGATTTAAAGGAACTAAATTTATTCATTGTTCTTTTAAAGAATGTAAATTTGAAAAAGTTAATTTTGAAAATGCTGAGTTTATTAATTGTATTTCTTCAGCAAATTATTTTAAAAAATCTAAACGATTTCCTAAAAATGTGGAATTAAAAAGAGAAATGAGTTGTGATAATGAATTATTCGTGGGCATTAGAGAACGATATGAAAATAAAGTATTGTTAAATTCATTAACCAAATTAAATATAGGTAGATTATTAAATTTTTTTTCATTAAAACAAATTACTGATGGTTTAGATGAACTAAACAAAAAAGATTTTTCGTATATATGTTTTAGCCATCTAACTAAATTCATAGAGAAAAATTCTTATTAGTCGCAAATTATTCATTAATATTTTTATAAAAGCAAAGCGAATTTTTAAATTCCAAAGGAATTTTCACACAAAAAAAGCAATCCAAAATGATCACACAGCGGTGTCATTTTGGATTGCTTTTTTAGGTTTTAGAGAGCGCAATACATCAATTTTTAAGATGATGTGTAAATACGCCCTTTTATTTAAAATCTAAAAAGGGGATTGTCAAAAAATGAAGTTCAAGAAATAAGAGAGTATAGATTAAAAAATAAATTCAAAATAAAAAAATCGAGCAAAGCGACAACAACCTTTTATATTTCTTTTAAAAAAAATAAATGTAAAAGATGACAAGGTTATAGGAAACTTCCTATCAGGTTAAAACGAAGTTTTGGGGTTTGTGTACACAAACCCGTTGCCTGCCTCGTAACCGTTCTTTTTTCTAATTCCGTTTTTTTACTTTTATAAATTTTTTAATGGGAAATTTAGTTTCTTTTCTTCTGTTCTTTTTTAATTAATTCTTCAGCATATTCTTTCCCTATTTTAAATTTATCAGCCTGCTCCGGATCATTTAAATCACTTATCTTTAATTTAATTATATCCATTGGTTCTATTGTAATTCCTGTATAATCACTTTTTAATTGCGTTACTAATTCAGCTGCTAACCAATATTGGGCCCATTTTTCTCTTTCTGTAAGTGTCTCAGCATTTTCTAAATCCATTCCGTAAGTTAACTGCATTAATATCCCTGCAATTAAGATAGCTTCTTCTGATCCATAAATAATTAATAGGTTCATGATATCAATAACATGCTGTTTATTTTCTTCATCTGTTGGAATTTTTTTTCTAGGAAGCTTTGCTTTTCCAAATTTTTGAGGATCAGTTATTATGAGAGCATATTCTGTGACAATCTTCTTTAATTCCCCCTCATTTTGAGTTCTATAAAAAGCTTCTCTTTGAATTTCTTTCGTGTTATTTTTTTCTACTTCTTTTAGTTTTTGGTCCTGATTGTACTTTAATCTATTTAATAAAAGTTGAACTGCTAAAAATAGGAATCCATATTGCACAAATATTTTAAAAAACTCTACAGAGTTTATGAACTGAAAAAATGTTCTTAACCACTCATTAAAATAATTTGGTGCAGATTCAACAACAAGTAATGACAATTAGAACCCTCCTTCATAATTTTAGTATTCCCAGATATCATTCGTTTCGTCGTTTTTAGATTCTTTATAATCTTTATACTCTTTATTTATTACTAAGTTATTATTACTAGGCTGTAAATTTGCGGTTCGTCGATCATTCTTTTTTAAATAGAGATTTAATTTGAACTTTTTTAAGAACGTTCATTTTAAAAAACTTTACGGAATCTCCTTTGGGGATTTATTTTTTTACTCCCTACCTTTTATCTAGATAAAAGGTCTTTATCCAGCAGCCTTTTTAACGGTCTTATAAGCTTTTTTTAATAATCGCGATGAATTTTTTATATGGCTTGTGATTATAAGCGCTCAAATCGTTGTTTTTTTCATTTTAATAACTATGGGTACGTAGGGCTTGTCTTTAAAGAACGAAGTGAGCCTGTTTCTCACTATCGTTTTTCAGTTCACAATTATCTAAGAAATTAATCAAAGTTTATGAGCGTTTCCAAAACGGCTCTTGTTAGCGGAGCGACTTCTTTCATAGTTTTAACATTTAAGGCATTCACCGATGTGAGTGCTTAAATGTTTTTTTGTTTTAGAGTTCTGCGTTATAAAATTTTTTTAATATCTTCCCTCTTTTATATATCTATTTTAAACCTCTTTTAGGAGCGCTGTACCTCATGGGAGAGTAAGTGTTTACCACCCTTATACACTACATTTTGTCTGCTTATAACCTACACATTATAAATGATGTAGGTTATAATGTTTAAAAGTTTTTTAGTAAGGAGTTGCAACTGTTATATGGCAAATGAAATTGTTAAATACGGAAATGAATTAAATATGGTTGTTTTTCGAAAGTTTACAGCTAATGAAATGAATTTGTTTTTCTCAATTATCAGTAGGATGAGAGAAAAAGGTTCTAAGACTATTACATTTATGTGGAATGAATTACGTTATTTAAGCAAATATAAACCTACTTCTACGAAACGGTTTATAGATGACCTCAATAGTACCTATAGTAAAATGCTGCAACTCAATTACGAGAGCAGTTACGTTTCCAACAACAAGCTTACAGTCTCACGATTTATTCTGTTTACAGGTTTTGACATTGTCGTAAACGTAGACAACCATGTAAATGAAATTGATACCGAAAGTGGTTATGTAGAAATTGCTTTAAATCCTAAATTGGAACATATTTTAAATGATTTAGAGTCATGGACACGTTATTCTTTAGAAGAATTTATAGACTTAAAATCTACTTATTCTAAGACAATGTTTCGTTTACTTAAGCAATATCGTACGACTGGAAAATATATAATAAAAATGGAAGATTTCAAAGAATTATTAGATGTTCCTAAATCATATCGATTAGATAATATTGATGCTCGTGTTCTCAAACCAATTTCAGATGAATTAAGTAGTATTTTAAAAAATTTAAGAATAGAAAAAAATAAATCTAAAAAACGTGGAAATAAAGTTTTAGGTTATACTTTTACTTTTACTCCAGAAGGTAAAAATGCAGATGACTTTAAACATGGCACTAAATATTCTGTAAAAGGAATAAAAAAAGAAACACTACCCGACTGGGCTAAAAAGAATATTAATGAAAGTGAAGAAAATAAAATGCTCTCGGATGAAGATCAAGAAAAATTTAATAAACGACTAGAAAAATTTAGGAATAGTACAAAATAAAAGTGAGTGACGTAGGAACTTATATATGCAAAAAAAACAATTAGAGAACTAGCTGATGAAATTGGTGTTAGTAAAACAGCTATCAATAAAAAAGTTACAAAGACTATGAAAAAAAGTTTTTTTTACCAAAGGCGGTTCTTTGTTCTTTTTAATATTTAGTATAAGACCTTACTAACACATTTAAGCACTTAAAGAAATGAAATTACTTTAGTGATAACATTTTTAAGTATAATACAACAGTGAAAAATGACTTTTTTTTTACTGTAAATTATTTTTAGAATAATTTAGGGGTGGACTTATGAGTGGATTTATTTGGAAAAATGACCGTAATTTTGATATAAAAGATTGTGGCACACAACGCTATTACTATGTTTTCGAGCTTAATGACCTTATTTCAAAATTAAGGCAAGATTTGAATGCAAGAAAATTTAAAGTAATGGATTTTGTTATTTCTAAAGTCAAGTCTAGTGATAAGGTATTTGCTACCGTAAATATTTCTATGTACGAGTTGAAGATTGTATTAGATCTAAAAAGAAACAGTAAGAATTACAGCGATTTAGCAAAAAATATAGGTAATTTAATAAAAAAAGATGTTTTAATATACAAAGAAGAAAAGAATCCTTTATTCAAAGGATTCCAAATAGATAATGTTCTAAAATTAGTTTGACTGATGGTACTTAATGCGTATTCGAAATATTATAGAACTTACCACGAATAGAATTAGACCAGTTTTATTGAATCTAACAAAAACATCAATTAAATTATTGAGAGAATCAACGGGAAAGAACCCACTTATTAGGAGTGTTGGAAATATTGTTACAAGCATTATTAGGTAGTGAACAATAATTTGTTTTTTAAAACTCCACGTTCTAATTTCGTAGATCACGCTAGCCATTCCTAAAAATAATAGAATAACTCCATAAAAAAGCAAAGCTTTTGAATTACTGAACGCACCCGTAAAATAAGACATTAGAGATAGAACGCTCATAAAGCTAAATAGAAAAAAACCTCTTTTTAAACCTCTTAAAAAAAAATTCATTACAATAAACACCTCTCTAATCTCTAATTAAGTTCTTTATTACTATTTTCATGTAGATTATCCATGCGAAGTATATAATTTAAAACTTGAACAAATTGCTACCTTTATGAGGGAGTGGAATCCAAGATCCTCCATCTTTATTTTTTATATCAGACAAAACTAGTAAAACTCCTGCTGCTCCTTTTGAGACATTCATAGAACATTTAAATCCGTAATCACCAGGAAATAATGTTTCATTATTGTCATTTCTTATCAAATAATTATTTAAGTTTTCTAGAAGAAAATTTAACATATCATTGTTATTGTTCAATAAACTACTAGCTGCATTTGCTAATGGTATAAGACCTGAATAACCACTTATTAGTCCACCATTAGCTGAACAAGATAGATAACTACTTTTTATAAAGTTATGCAAAATAGTTGTTCTTGACTCATTTAAATAGTTAGGATCTTCTTTGTAAAACTCTAGCATAGCCAGAGCTATGCCAGAGGAGCCATTTTCAATATATGGTATTAATCGTTGAAATCCTCGGCTCTCATCAATAACAAATAATTCGCCACTTTTTTGTGCCCATGCCGAGTTTGGTAGAATGGCTTTATCAACTAATTTAACAGCAAGTTTCTTTGTACGATTACAGTCAATAATTCGACCATACTTCCAAAAAAACAGGGCCACACCAGTCCAACCAGTTAGTAAACCAACATCTATAGAAGAATTTAAATTACTATCTTTATACATAGAGTACAGTTTATCGTATATGATACTAGCCGTTTGAAGTATAGTTTCTTTTCCTGATATGTTATAAAATGAGAGAAGAAACAAACCTACCCCAGATAATCCAGAATAAAAAGATAAATCTATATACTTATAAATTTTATCTTTTGTAAGGGTGGTAAGTATATTCTCAAAAATTGTAAATGCAGTTTCTTCATAACCTAGTTCATAAATAGTAGTGACAATTCCTGATAAACCAGTAAAGAGACCAAAGTCAATGTCTTTACTTTTAGAGATTTCCTTTAAATAAGGAATAGTGGTTTTAACCCACATATCTAATTGAGATCTTACAGAACTATACAAACCATCATCAGATCGGATTAAAGATAACAATGTCCCAAACGAACCATAAGCAATATTGTACCTATCTAAAAATGTATTGTACTGTTCAATATTTCCTTTTATAAGAGAAACAGATTCTAAATCAAGATTGTTAATAATTCCTCTAATCAATTCATTAATTGAATTATTAAGTGTTTCAGCCGAGAGTTCTTTAATAGGTATATTTAATTTTTGATTTAAAAAAGGAGATTGAGGATATAGATTAGTATGTTTTGATATTTTTCTCTCTATATGTTCAATAAGTCGGATAGCTTCTTTTCCAAATATATTTTCTATACTTCTATTATGTATTTGAATAATTTGCGGAGCTAAATCATACACTGGTACAATTGGTAACAATAAAGTTCGAATAATTCTATACAGAGCGAACCAATCAGCCTCTCCAAAGTCTTTTGCTTCAGTAGATATAAATCCCGGAGTAGCAATCGTTGGATTAAATATTGTTTCAGGCGAAGTTGCTGCCTCAAAATCTATAAGCACTACTTCTGTATCATTTTTTGTTAATAGAACATTGTTTAAACTAAGATCCCCCATTGCAACACCTTTTTTGTGTATTTCTTCTGTTATTCTTATTAACTGTTCAGCAATCATAATACATTTCTCTAGGTAATCTTTGCTTTTTTTCTTTCCATCTTTTAAGTCGATAAAAGGATATTCCTGAGCAATAAATTTTTGTAAATTTCTACCCTCAATATAATCTTCTGTAAAATAATTATGTCGCCATACTGTAAAATATTCATGAACATTTACAACACCTTTAACATTTTTAAGGCGATTTAAGGCATAATACTCATTTTTATTTCTTTCAAACCCATCTTTACCATCGCTATCTATACCTGCTTTATCTCTACCTTCTTTAATAATTATTTTAACTTGTTCTTTTTTAGCTAAATACACTCCTCCAGCATTACTCTGATGCACTGCTTCAATTATGTTAAAGTTGTTTAGCTTATCAAATATATTTTTATCGGGGTAAACATTTCTTTCTTTAATAAAATTAGGTTCTATAACAAAATCTGGTAAGTAATAGTACGGTACGCGTTGGTCAATTACAAAACTTCCATCCGGATTTTGTATAGCTAAAAATTCTTGTCCATCAATTTCTGTAGTAATCCTTTTTAAACCACCATATCTAAAAAAAACATTACTTTCTTGCCATTGTTGATCATTTAATATATATGCTCCTAGTTTATAAGGCTCAGTTATTTCCTTTAAAGCTTGTAAAAGTTTAAAAAAAGCTTGATTATTTTCAGGATAAATTGTTATAAACTTCCCTGAAGATGTTCTATCTGCATACTTTAAATTTTTTCTTTTAAGTGCTTTCAAATTAGGGACATACTTAAAAGATACTTTATGTTTGATTAAATAGGTTGCTACATCGTAGAGAAGCCTTGGAGATTCATCTATATCAGAAGTAATATGTATCTTCCACCCTTGAGTAGGAAAATCTTTTTCTTTAAATAACATGTATGCCCAATACTCATCACTATATGTATTCCATTTACTATAGTTAAAAGATGGCACTTTAAATCTCTGATTACTCTTTGTTTTTTCGTTAGATCGAGAATAAAATATTGTTTCTTTATTTCCAGAATATCTAAGGTAGTCTGTCATCTCTTTTTGCAAGTTATCACTCCTAGTCTTTTAGTTAAATAGATACTATTATGCTATTATTGTATAAAATTTCTATATGCGTAGCCATTTTTATATAATTGTTTGTTTGAACATATCTGTAAGTCCAATGTTCTTCACTGTACTTACTCCAATTGATGTAACTAGGATACATTGTTTCAAATTTATGATTAATTATCTTATTACTATTGAAACGAGAATGAAATATGGCTTCTTTTCTTCTGGAAAATCCAATATAGCTTGTCATCTCTTCTTTCAAATTATCACCTTCATATTCTTTCGTTTATTTTAAACTCTCAATCAACTAAGAGAGGTATCTATTATTTGTTCTTCAACAAATCTTTTATACGCTGGAACTCTTTTATATAACTCATTATGTGTTCCAACATCTTTTATTTTTTTGTTTTCAATAAAATAAATTTTATCTGCATTGACAATTGTTGAAATGCGATGAGCAATTGCAATAACTGTCTTTCCTTTCATAAGTTTATTCACATTTTCAGATATAATTTTTTCGGAGTATGAATCTAAACTGGAAGTTGCTTCGTCCAGTAATAAAAAATCTGCGCCTTTCAAATATGCCCTAGCTATCTGTAATCTCTGTCTCTGTCCACCCGATAATTTAATCCCTTGTTCACCTACGATAGTATTGATACCTTCAGGGAAGCTATCAATTTCCTTATCCAAATATGCGAATTTTAAAGCATCTTCTAGTTTTTGATTAGATATTTCTTTGTCAAGACCAAACATCAAATTATCTCTAATATTTCCTGAAAATAATGTATTCTCCTGAGATACTACACTAAATAAACTTCTCCAGTTATCTAATTTAAAATCTGAAGCTTTTTTTTCATTTAGATAAAGTGATCCAGAATCTACAGGGTAAAGCCTAGTAATTAAATTTAAAACTGTACTTTTACCAGCCCCAGTTGAACCTACAATCGCAATTTTTTCACCTGTATTAAAATCCATTGACACATTTTTTAAAACCGTTATCTCATCGTACGAAAAAGTAACATTCTTTAATTCTAATTTGTAAGGTTTAGAAATTTCTTTAATTTTTAAAATCGGGAGTGTATTGTTTTCTGTTTCAGTTTCCATTATGGCAGATATCTCTTTTGTCGAACCTATTGCTCTTTTGTAACTATTGTAGAAATCAGCCACATTATTAATTGGTCCAATGAGTTGAAATAAAAAAATTATAAAAGAAATTAGCGTACCAACTGTTAGTGTTCCTCGACTAACTCTAAAGCCTCCGTATAAAATGACTACGATTATTAATGAAATAGCAAATAATCTTTGAAGCGGTTGCGTAAGCGCAAATATTTTATTAGCCTTAAAAGAAAGAACGTACAAGTCATTAATTTCATCACTATATTTAGAAAAAACATTTTTTTCTGCATTGTTAAGTTTTATAGTTCGTATATTTTTAAAATTTTCCGAAGTAATACCTACTAATCTACTTATAGTTTTCTGAGTTTTATTTGCTATTCGTTCGTTTATTTTTCCAATAGGAAATGTAATAAGTGCATTTAATGGAAATATACAAAAAAGTATTATTGCTAATTTCCAATCCAATAAAAACAGGATAACAGCAGATATTAAAATTGTAATAATACCATTGATCATTTGAGGAATATTAATAGTGAGAAATACCCTCAGTATAGCTACATCATTAATTATTCTACTAGATAATTCCCCACTATTACGAGAATCGAAATAACTAGTAGGTAATTCCAATAAGTGTCTTTTTATTTTTAATCTAATTTTAGAAATTTGCTTATCCCCTTCAATAGAAATAATAAAGGTACCTATTGAAGTTAGTATTATTTGTAAAAGTAGTACTACAAATAGTAATACTAAAGATTTATTATTACTAATAACTTTTGAATCGAAATCAATAAACTTTCTCATTGCTATAGGGACTAAAACATTAAATCCAACCCCTAATATATTGATAACTATTCCAACTGTAAATGGAATAGTTATACTGAAAAAATCGAGTAGTTTAATTTTCATAATTTTTATAATCTTCCTTTTATACCCCATTTGTATATAGTAATTTATATGTTAATTTTTATTAAAATATCTAAACTAAAGAGAATATTAAATTTGCAATATTCCCTTTAATTTAGACATTATATTTACAACTATTCAGAGACTAAATATTTTAGCAAAAAATACTAAATGAGCTGTTCTCAATAGAAGAGGATGAAGATGAAGATGAACTACCCCCCCCTAGACCAGGGTGTTCTTTTACTGGGTTACCGTAAGTAACTACTTGTAAATCAAGCACTGGATTTTTCATAATTATTCACCTCCTTTCATACTAAATTCACTTCTGCTTTTATCAATACCACTAATATATTTTCAATAAAAATTCTTAAAATCAACACATATTCGTAATTAGTAGTACCTTAAATCAATCTTAAGATATCGCTAACGTTTTATGAACAAGTGTTAACTATAAGTAACTAACAACTAAAAAATTTTATGATTATTAGATTATTACACACTGTGCAATTCAAACTATTACTTAATTTTTTTAAGAAATTATATTCTTAGA